>NZ_VPFK02000023.1:300599-318323 GCF_008634075.2 Saccharibacillus sp. WB 17
CGGAATTCTTTCTTCACTTCTTTTTCCAGCGATGCGTTGCCGTTCTCGTTGACGAAAATGAAGCTTTCGCCAAAGTGTTCGCGAACATGCGCGATCGCTTCTTCCTGCCTCAGAATGCCGCGAAAACGAATCTCTTCGACCATCCATTCGGCGACTTGGCGGGCTGTCATGCCCGCCTGCTGTTCCTCGCTCATGCGTATCCTCCCGCTTGCGCCAGACGCTCCCGCATAGCGGGAAACGACCGGCTTTTCCTTTTACTATACCCGATCTTCGTCCTTATTTCAGGATTTCGATGTTGGGCATAAGCGGAAGCGGCTGCATCTTGCCGTTCACCGCGTTCAGCACGCCGATGACCAGGTAAGCGATAGCAGCGAAGCCGAAGATCGGCATCAGAATCCAGCCGATAAACGGAATGAGGCCGAGCACGAGGTTGCCGGCTATGACGACCAGCAGCAGAAGCAGGCCCTGATTGGCGTGATACATGGCGAAGCGGGAATTGCGCGCGGCGAGAAGCGGCAGAAAGAACAGGATGTACGACAGGGCCGCGATCACCTTGTTGTCTTCAAAATCCTGTGAGCTTCCTTGCCGTTCGTGCGGATGTGGGGTTTGCATAATTAATCTCCTCTCGAATGGGAAATGCGGGATGTGGGGTGGCCTGAAAGTCGAAGGAAGCGCCGCCTGTTGTCTTAGCCGATATACGCCTTCGGAACCATAGGGTTTCATTTTCTTTATGTAAATTTTTAATTATAAGCTTGCTTTTTCTCAGTGGACGTTTTATATTAGTTGACGGGTCAAACATTGATGGATCAAGCATCACCGAGAAAGGGGAGGATACGCATGTGTCCGACCACGCCCGAATCTTGCATTCTGGAGAAGCTCCAGCTGCTCAACACCCGGGTCAGCACCGCATTTTCCGGCTGCGCGGGTATCAGCGCTTCCCGCTTCCGGCTGCTGCAGGAGCTGTTCACGGCCGAAGAGATCGGCCAGAGCGCGCTGCAGAAGCTGCTCGGGATCGACGGAGCCGCCGTCACGCGCCATCTCAAGCAGCTTGAGACGAACGGCTTCGTCACCCGGCGCAGTTCGCCGGAAGACAACCGGATCACGCTCGTCCGGCTCACCGAGCACGGACGGGCGCATATCGACGGATTTTTGCAGGAGAAGTCGCTGCTGACCGAGAAGCTGCTGGCCGGCTTCGACGCGGACGAACGCCTGCTCCTCGCGAATATGCTGGAGCGGATGCACCGCAACGCCGAGACCCTGTAACCGATACCGGATCGGGCCGCGAACCCCGTTCCCGCCTCCGATTCGGCCGGACCGCAAATTTTTTTTTACAGGAAGCTCTTTTTTACCGTTCAAACCTATAAACGATCGGCGTACGCGCCGCAAACTTAACCCAAAGGAGCTGTCTCCCATGAGCAGTGTACAAAAAACCCAAGATTTCCTCGAAGTTCTCAAAAGCCGCCGTTCCGTTCGTTACTATGATTCCTCCGTCAAGATCAGCCGCGAGGAAATGACGCAGATGCTCGAAGAAGCGACGCTCGCGCCTTCGTCCGTCAACATGCAGCCTTGGCGCTTCGTCGTTATCGAGAGCCCGGAAGCCAAAGCCCAACTGCTGCCGCTCGCCAAGTTCAACGGCAACCAGGTTGAGACGTCCGCAGCCGTCGTCGCCGTGTTCGGCGATCTGAACTTCACCGATTACGCCGAAGAAATTTTCGGCAAAGCCGTATCGCTCGGTTATATGCCGGAAGACGTGAAAAACCAGCAGCTCGCCGCTTACCTGCCGCTGTTCGACGCGATGCCGCTTGAAATGAAACGCGATTCCGTCCTGATCGACGCCGGTCTGGTCTCCATGCAGTTTATGCTGGTTGCCCGCGCGCACGGTTACGACACCAACCCGATCGGCGGTTACGAGAAAGAACAAGTCGCCGAAGCTTTCGGCATGGACCCGAAACGCCATGTACCGATCATGCTGATCTCGATCGGCAAAGCGGCCAAAGAAGGTCATTCTTCGGCCCGTCTGGACATCGCCCGCACAACGGAATGGCGCTAAGCCGTTCCTCTAAATAGACCCGAGGAGGAATTCACAATGATTATCGTTCATGCCACATTCCACGTTAACCCGGCCAAAGAAGCCGAGTTCGTCAGCAGTCTCACTCCGCTGATCGCCGCTTCGCAGGCCGAAGAAGGCAATATCTCGTACGACCTGCACAAAGCGGTCGGCCGCGAGCACGTCTACACGATGGTCGAAGTCTGGCGCGACCAGGAAGCGACCGCGATCCATAACAAAAGCGAGCACTTCACCGCTTTTGCCGCTACGGCAG
The DNA here is from genome assembly GCF_008634075.2 of Saccharibacillus sp. WB 17. NCBI lineage: Bacteria > Bacillati > Bacillota > Bacilli > Caryophanales > Paenibacillaceae > Saccharibacillus > Saccharibacillus sp. WB 17. Next base: position 302,921 of record NZ_VPFK02000023.1, read on the forward strand.
CCGAGTACCTGACCGCTCCGCTGGACATTCAGGCTTTTGAAGGACAAGCGCTGTCCTAAGCGCTTATTCCGGCCTTCCGCACGCAAAAAAAGCTTCGACCGCATTGGCGGTCGAAGCTTTTTTGCATGTCCGGAAGGAAAGGATCTCGGCGTCCGGCGCTGCGCTTAGTAGAACCGGCGTCCGGCTTCGGAACGGCCGGCGTCGCGGCGCTGCTGCTGTTGTCCCTGGAAAGCGTTGACGAGCAGCGCGATGCCGCTTGCGAGGTGCATCGCCCAGCCGAGGAACGGTACCCAACCGAGCGCGGAAGTGACAAGGCCGACGATCGGGCCGTAATACGGCACTCGTTCGCGCACGGCCAGCACTAGCGTGACCAGATGGAGCAGGAACATGAATCCGAGCGCGCCCCAACCGGTTGCCAGTACGAACCAGCCGCCGAGAACGGGAATCGCCAGCAGCAGTTCGCAGGCCGCCGCGACCAACATCAAGATTCTCGATACTTTCATTTGTTTTCTCTCCTGTTCGATTGTGGGATAAAAGCCTGTTGAAAGCTTCTCATGCCCTCTTTTACGAGGGCTTTGACAATCGGTTTCTTTTTTTTAATCTCTCTTTTTGATCGTTCGGGCTGTTTACTCGTTCAGGTAGCGGCGGGCCGCGGAAAACTCGTTCGCGTACCCGGCCGTGGCGATCGGAATGATCTCCACCGTTTTGCCTGCCTTGGGCGAATGCATCATCTTGCCGTCTCCGACATACATCGCGACGTGATGCACTTTGCCTTTGCCGTTATTGTGGGCAAAAAACAGCAGGTCGCCCGGCTGCAAATTCGCCTTTGTTACGGCTTTACCCGCCAGAGCCTGCTCCGAAGCGTCGCGCGGCAGCGCAATGCCGGCGTAGGCGTAGATCGCGCCCGTGAAGCCCGAGCAGTCGAAGCCGTACGCGGACGTCCCGGCCCAGAGGTAAGGCAGGCCGAGGAACGCTTTGCCGGTGTCGACGAGCTGCTGCCCGGTCGGCGCCTCTTCGGGCCTGCCGGCGGCGACGATCTTCGCGTCCGCCGCGGACAGGCGCGCCGTGCCGTGCTGCGGCGTGCGCACTTCGATCCACGGACCGGAGGCCGCGACGACCGGCAGCCGGGTGCCGAAGCTGACGTCCAGCAGCCGGCTGCGGCCGTCCGCTTTGTACAGCGCCGCCGTCTTCGCGCTCACGACCGCTTCCGAACCGGACGTGCCGCTCCATTCGCCGGCCGGGACCGTCTGCAGCTGCGCGGTCGGCAGCCAGCCGGGATAACCGTAGCGGCTTTTGGACGTTGCCTGATCGGTGACGACGACCTGCGACCAGCTTCCTCTGGTCTGCACGATCTTCACTTCGCTTCCGTACAGCGCCTGCGTCTCCGTCTTGCCGGTCAGCCATCTGCGCTTGGACGCCGTGTTCATCGCGTTCGTCCACGTCTTCATATCGACCGGCGCCGCAAGCGAAGGAGCGTCGATCGAACGCGCGAGGCCCGGAGACTTCCATAACGTGGCGACGGACACGCCGATCACCGTCTTGGTACGGCCCGCTGCGCCGCTCGCGGCGGCCGCCTGGGCGGAATTCGCTGCGGGCAGCGCCAGCAGAGGCAGTACGAGCAGCAGCGCGAACAGCGCGAGCAGCCCTTTTTTGCCGAAGTTCATACGTGTTTTGCCGGGATTCATAGGTGTAAAAGCCCTCTTTTCTGTATGGATATGGAATAGGCCGACGATAGATTTGACCCCAGTGTACCAGAACCTCCGCGGAAAAACAGGTCAAAACGACAAATAAGCCTGCACAAGATGTGCGGGCTTATCGCGGGCTTGCGGCTGGAGCGCAGGTACGCACGGCTCGGTGCTCGCTTGGGCCGTTCGGGAAAGGCGCCCGAAGGGTGCTTGAACGAAGACGTCCGAGCCTTCGGAGCCGCCGGGATTCGGCGGATTCCGGGCCGGGCTTGTTCGCGGACTTCTTCGCGGCCCGGCGATCCGCGCTTCCTAGACGACGCTCGGCGAAGGCGTGCGCCGCTCCCCGGCGAACGCCGGCAGCCACTCGCCGTGCGCTTCGATCAGGTCGTCGCACAGCGATACGATATCGTCGATCGACAGCTCGGCCGCCGTATGCGGATCAAGCAGCGCCGCGTGGTACACATGTTCTCTTTGCCCCGTCAAAGCCGCTTCGATCGTCAACCGCTGCGTGTTGAGGTTGGTCTGGTTCAGCGCCGCGAGCTGCGGAGGCAGCGCGCCGACATAGGTCGGGTTCACGCCCGAAGCGTCGACCAGGCACGGCACCTCGACGCACGCATCCTGCGGCAGATTCGGGATCAATCCATTGTTCATGACGTTGCCGGCGATCTTGAACGGCTTGTCCGTCTCCATCGCTTCGAGAATGTACGAGGCGTATTCGACGCTGCGCTCGTGGGTCAGCGATTCGCTCTGCATGAGGCCGTCGCGCACCTCGCCCCATTCGCGGATCTGGTTCACGCAGCGGCGCGGATATTCGTCCAGCGGAATGTTGAAGCGTTCGATCAGCTCGGGATAGTTCTTTTTGATAAAGTACGGGTGGTATTCCGCATTGTGCTCGGACGACTCCGTCACGTAATAGCCGAACCGGTTCATCAGCTCGAACCGCACCATGTCGCCGTGCTTCTCCTGCTGCTTCTCGGCGGCGAGCCGCTTGATTTCGGGATACAGGTCCTCGCCGCCTCGCGTCACTTCGAGCAGCCAGGCCATATGGTTGATGCCGGCGATCTTGGCGCGCACATTCGTCTGATCCATGCCCAGATTCTCGAACAGCGACGGGATGCAGTGCTGGACGCTATGGCACAGCCCGACCGTCTTGATGCCGCCCGCCGTGTTCATCACGCTCGTCAGCACCGCCATCGGGTTCGTGTAATTCAGGAACCAGGCGTCGGGACACACTTCGCGCATATCCGCGGCGATGTCCAGCATAACCGGGATCGTGCGCAGATTGCGGAAAAGACCTCCGATTCCCAGCGTATCCGCGATCGTCTGGCGCAGCCCGTACTTTTTCGGCACCTCGAAATCCGTGATCGTGCACGGATCGTAACCGCCGACCTGAATCGCGTTGATGACGTATTTGGCTCCTCGCAGCGCTTCCTTACGGTCTGTGTACGCTTTGATCCCGCACTGGCTGCCTGCCGTGTTCTTCATGGCACGAAGCAAGGTCTCCGACTCGCCCAAGCGCTGCGGGTCGATGTCGAACAAAGCCAGCTCGAACCCTTGAAGCGCCGGCGTCATCATGATGTCTCCCAGTACGTTCCTTACGAAGACCGTACTTCCCGCGCCGATAAACGTAATTTTCTGCATGTGGGTAACCTCCTGTTTTTGGCTTCCGTTTCTGCTTTTACTATAACGTTAGCGCTTACAGGAGGACATGGAGTAATGGCAGGTTTGTTTGTTATAATGTATGAAGAAACATCGTCGCCTTAATTAGCGACTTCCAATCAAAGGATCGAAAGGCGGAACGCCCCACCCGACTTTCGATCCTCTCCCGGGAGCGATTCCGATCAGACGATGTTTCGTGGCTTCCTAGCAAGGCTTTTGCCAAAATCCTCAAGCGACCAGGATTAGGTCCACTGGAGCGATTCCAATCGAATTTGGCAAAAGCGGTTACATCGTCGCCTCTATCCGCGACTTCCAATCAAAGGATCGAAAGACGGAACGCTCCACCCGACTTTCGATCCTCTCCCGGGAGCGATTCCGATCAGACGATGTTTCGTGGCTTCGTTGCGGGGGGGGGGTTGCCAAATTTTTTTAAAAGGGCGCCATCTTGGTTAGACTAGGCCGCTAGATCCTGATCTCGGCTCGCGCGCTGCAACCCCGAGCTCGCCGCCCAGCCGCCCGCTCCTCCAAAATGTGATCATTTCATTCACATTTCGTATCAAAAACAAGCCGAATCCCATAAATGTTGACTTTATGCTCACATTTTCTCGCCAGTCCGCTATATTACGGCGATTTCCGTCGAAAATGTGTTCATTTGGTCAACAATTCGCTTTTCTCGTGGCAAAAAAGCCGAAAATGTTGACTTTATGACCACATTTCAAATTGGCAGCCGCATGGCCGCATCTTGCATCCCACATTCTGCGTCCTGCGTCACCCATCCCAATTCCCGATCCCGCCATTCCCGAAAGGAGATCGTTCATGCCCGCCGAACAATTCACCCATACTTCCGAAGAAAATCGCATGCAGGGCGAAGTGTCGCTGCTGTTCTACGGCCGCGAAAGCTGCGCGCCCAACCATTCCTGGGGCCCCGGGCTGCGGGATGCCTACATCCTGCATTATATTCACCGCGGGCGGGGCATCTTCCGCTCGGAAGGCCGCGAGTACGCGCTCGGCCCCGGTCAGGGCTTCCTGATCCTGCCGGATACGCTCGTGCACTACGAGGCGGACCCCGACGATCCGTGGGTCTACGTCTGGTTCGGGCTGCGCGGTCTGCATGTCCGCGCGCTGTTGGAGCGGGCCGGGCTGACGGCCGGCTCGCCCGTGTATACGGCGGCGGACGGGTCGCCGCTCGAGAGTCTCTACGCCGGGCTGCTCGAGGTACGCGAGCGGCCCGGCGGCGACCTGCTGGCGCAGGCGGAGGTCTACCGCCTGCTGGCCGCGCTGGTCGCAGGCGCGCCGGCTTCGACGGCGCGCCCGCTCGCGACTCCGCGCGCGAGGGAGGCGCATCTGTCACGGGCGGCGGCCGTGATCGAGAACGGCTACAGCCGCAAGCTCGGCGCCGAAGACATCGCAAGCGAAGTCGGGCTCGACCGGACGTATCTGTCGAGCCTGTTCAAGGACGCGTACGGCGTTCCGCTGCAGACGTTCGTGCTGCAGTACCGCATGCGCCGCGCGCGCGAACTGCTGCGCAACCATTCGCTGTCGGTGAGCGACGTGGCCCGGTCCGTCGGCTATCCCGATCCGTTCCTGTTCTCCAAAATGTTCAAGCGCGTCTGCGGCGTGTCCCCTACCGCCTACCGCGAACAGCCGGAAGCCTGACGGCCGGCGGTCCGGGCGCATATTCGCCGATACCCGCATTCACCGGACCGCCCGGGCTGTTCGGGCTGTCCGGGGCCGCGTTCTATCCGTCGCGCCGCCGGTCTTTGAGCAGTTCGGACGGCGAACGTCCCGTAATCTTTTTGAACATGCGGTAAAAGTAAGAAGCGTCTTTGTAGCCGAGAAACTCGGCGATCTCGGCCGCGTTCAGCCGCGATTCTTCCAGCATATAGACGGCCCGCTTCATGCGCTGCCGGTGCACGCATTCGCTGATCGTGCGGCCGGAAATTTCCTTGAACAGCGAAGCGGCGTAGTTGGGCGTACGGTCGATCGTCTCGCCCAGCACTTCTTTGGTAATCTTTTCGCGATAATGGCGCTCGATGTACCGCTTCATCTGTTCGACGTGCCGCTGCTTTTCGCCATGAATCTGTCCGCGGTCGTATTCCCGGCTGATGTCGATCAGCAGTTCCGTGAGGATGGACTGCGCCATCAGTTCGTAATACGACGGCCGTTCGTTCCACTGTTCGCGCAGCACGCGAATCCGGTCGTGCACCGATTCGTAGCGCCCGAGGCGCCGCTTGTACGAACGTTCGCGCCGCAGCAGCGGCAGAGTGCCTGCGTCTTCGGCCGACACCGTAAAACCGACGACCGTTTTGGTATGCGACAGCGTCGGCACGCTTTTTCCGTAATAGGGCGTGTGCGCCGGAATGAGCAGCACGTCGCCTCTCTCCATCAGATGGCGTTCCCCGTCCACCCAGTAGATACATTTTCCGTAGGTGGCGAGCGTAAGCATATGACAATCCCGACCGTTCTCCGTATGTTCGTACCATTCCGCTCCGTTGTCCTGATAGACGTGTTCCACTCTCGGCATAAGGACTTCCTTTCTACCGTACTATGTTTCCTACATTGTACTATATGTCATTTCATCCTGCCTGCCGCAGCGGTACAATACAGACAAAAGGTTGTTGAAAGCGCCAATCAATCCGCCCAAAGCGGGTAAACAATAAAGAATGGCCCGGTCCGCCGGTCGATTGTCCGCACCGAAGACCCTGTGCGCAACGCCCGGCTGACCGAATCTGCCCGACGCCAAACCGGTGATCATCCTTGAGCTTCGGGGCGGACAACAATCCCTGAAGCTCAAGAAAACGAGGAGGCTTTTTGCGAAAATGAAAACGAAAATTGTATGTACGATGGGACCTGCTTGCGATACGGTTGACATGCTCAAAGAAATGATCCAATCCGGCATGACGGTAGCCCGACTGAACATGGCGCACGGCGAACCGGCCGACCACAGCGAACGCATTCGTAAAGTGCGCCAGGCCGCGGCCGAGCTGAACACGTTCGTTCCGATCATGATGGACATCAAAGGTCCGGAAGTGCGTATCGGCAAACTGCAGGAAGAATACGTGCAGCTCGAAGCGGGCAGCGAACTGATCCTGACGACCGAACCGGAAGTGCTCGGCACGGCGGAGCGTATCGGCGTCAACTATCCGAAGCTGAACGAAGACGTGCATGTGGGCGACCGCATCCTGATCGACGACGGCCTGATCGCTCTCGACGTATTCAAGATCGAAGGCGGCGAGATCTACTGCCGCATCCTGAACGGCGGACGTCTCAAACCGCGCAAAGGCGTCAACCTGCCGGGCGTCAAAACGAGTCTGCCGGGCGTGACCGAGCGCGACGTGATGCATATCAACTACGGCCTGAGCGAAAACGTTGAAATCATCGCCGCTTCGTTCGTCCGCAAAGGCGAAGACATCATGGAAATCCGCCGCATTCTGGCCGAACAAGGCGCGCCGCACGTGCAGATCATCTCCAAGATCGAAAACCAGGAAGGCATGGACAATCTGGACGCGATCATTGAAGCTTCCGACGGCATCATGGTTGCCCGCGGCGATCTCGGCGTGGAAGTTCCGGTCCAGGACGTGCCGGCGGCCCAGAAGCTCATGATCGACAAGTGCAACCTGGCCGGCAAACCGGTCATCGTGGCGACGCATATGCTGGAGTCGATGCAGGTGAATCCGCGTCCGACCCGTTCCGAAGTCAGCGACGTGGCGAATGCCGTACTGCAGGGCGCGGACTGCGTCATGCTCTCCGGCGAATCCGCGGCGGGCAAATACCCGCTCGAATCGATCCGCACGATGGCGGCCGTCGCGGCCAAAGCCGAAACGATGATCGACTACGACGTGCAATTCAACAGCAAACGTGCGCTGCATCTGAACGACATCACCGAAGTGGTGAGCCAGAGCTCGGTGAACGCTTCGCTCGTGCTTGACGCGGCGGCGCTGATCATTTCTACCGAATCGGGCTTCACGGCCCGCATGATCTCGAAATACCGCCCGAAAGCTCCGATCATCGCGGTGAGCCAGAATGCCAAAACGCTGCCGAAAATGAGCCTGCTGTACGGCGTCGTGCCGATGCAGGGCCAACCGGTCACCAGTACCGACGAAATGTTCGAAGTCGCGACCAAAAACGCGCTCGAAGCCGGCTACATCAAGTCGGGCGACACCGTCGTTCTGTCGGCAGGCATCCCGATCGGCCAGGCCGGCAACACGAACGTTATGAAAGTTCAGCAGGTCTAACCCGGTCCCTCATTATAGAAAACAGAAAAAACCCCGCTTTCCGTCTATACGGAAAGCGGGGTTTTTAGGTATCCGGCGGCTGTGCCGCCTGTGAAGGGTGACGGGACCGGCGCGTCGGACAAACCCGAGGCGAAGGCTGGATACCGGTCCGGCGGAATCGCCGGAAAAGCATTTATTTGGTCGTGGCGGCCTTTTTGCGGCTCGGCTTTTTGCGTGCGGCGACTTTCTCCGCGGCCAGGCGTTCGATCTCGTCGACGCGATCCTGCTCTTCGACACGCTTGCCTTCGACGATCTGGGCTTTTTTCTCGCGGATTTCTTCGGTCACGAGTTCCTGCTTGCTCGAATCGCTGATCGTCAGGTAATGTTCGAACGCTTCGGGATACATGAACGTTTTCTCTCCGGTTTCATCGGCGAATTTGACGGTAACTTTTCCTTCGCCGTTTTCCGTTACCGTCCCTGGTCCAAAGCTGTTATGCAGAACCTTTTCATTCGTCAAATCCATTAAAGTCCATCTCCTCTTGTCTTTTCCATTTGGCAAAAAGCATGTTTCGTTCGCACCCGAAGCCCCGGACACGATCGAAGCGGTTCATTCGGGTTGGGTTGCTGCCGGTTATTGTTGCTCCTGCCGGTTTGAGTTTTTAGATTTGGATTCTGCTTGCTTGACGTCTTATCCGCTTCGCCTTGCAACCGTCGGCCAAAAGCCGAATGGTGCGGGAGAAATGGATAAAGCTTTTCTTTTAACCTTACCCTATTTTCAGTCCAGTTGAAACAGCTGTGCCTTTTATTGCGAACAAACTTTCGTTTTTTCGAGTTTTCCTCGAAAATTTTCGAATCTTTTCTGAGTCTATGGAACCTTTTTTCAAAAAAAGTGCATCTTTTTGGCCGAGGATGGGTAAAATAAGACGAAACTATGGACAAACGGACCCCAACATCCAGACGCATTCTAGAAAACAGAAACAATTCGGAGGTACATACATGAGCGGATTATCCAGGCAAGACCTTGCGCACGATCGCGCCATTCCACAAGACGCAGACGCACGCGCTGCCGACACGAACGCCCGGCGCGCCGCGCGCCTCGGCGGCATCGCTTCGCTGACGGTGGCTGCGGGCATCGGCGGTATGCTTCTGCTTCCGCCGGAATCGGCCCACGCGGCAAGCGCTTCGTACCCGGCCAAAGTCCACACCGACTCGCTCAACGTGCGCAGCACGGCCGGGCCGGATACCCCGGTCATCGGATCGCTGCGCAGCGGCGACGTCGTGACCGTCACGGACGAACGCCTCGGCTGGCTCAAGGTCGAGAACGCTTCGACGTCCGGCTGGGTTGCCGGCTATTACCTGAAGCGGGAAAACGGCAGCGCCGCTTCGGCGGTCGTCACGACCGGTTCGCGTTCGTTTTCGCCGAAAACGGCTTCCGCCCCGGCGGCTTATTCGTCCTCGGGCGGCTCCGCCGTCTCGTCCGGCGACAAAGCGCTCGTGACCGCGAATTCGGTCATTATCCGCAGCGGTCCCGGCCGAAGCCACGACCTGCTCGGCTCGGCCAACCGCAACGACGCGGTCACCGTAATAGAGAGCCGCGGCGGCTGGTCGCGCATCAAGACGTCTTACGGCGCTTACGGCTGGATCTCGACCGACTATCTTCAGGGCGGAGGACGGGCCGTCGTCAAAGCGGCCGTCCAGACGCAGAAAGCGGTCAAGGTCAGCACGGCTGCCGCGCGCAGTCCCAAAGCGGATACGTCCGATATTCAATCGGGCAGCCTGCAGGGCAAACTGATCGTGCTCGATCCGGGCCACGGCGGCAACGATCCCGGCACGGTCGGTACGACGTACGGCCTCGTCGAACAGGAGCTGAACCTGCAGACGGCGCTCTACGTGCGCGATTACCTCGTCTCGCGCGGCGCCCGCGTCGAGATGACGCGCACCGACAGCGGCCAGCGGCCTTCGCTCGCTTCGCGCTCGCAGCTCGCGCCTTCGCTGGGCGCCGACGCTTTTGTGAGCATTCATTACAATTCGGCGCTGAGCGCCTCGGCCAACGGTACATTGGTCTGCTTCTATTCCGAAGCCAAAGACTTGAAGCTGGCCCGAGCCCTCGAAGCGCCGCTCAAAAGCGGCAGCGGCATCCGCAGCAACGGCCTCGCGTTCGGCAACTTCAAAGTCATCCGCGAAAACAGCGTACCGGCCGTCCTGCTTGAAATGGGCTTCCTGTCGAACGCGTCCGACGAAGCGACGATCTCGAGTTCGGATTACCAGCGCAGCGCCGCCAAGTCGATCGCCGACGGTCTGCAGCTCTACTTCTCCAACTGATTCGCGGCGTCCCCGTTCGGAGCGGATGCTCCGGCCGGGACGCGACTCGGCAGAAGGGTTCGGTCGGTGCGGGTACGCCCTGCCTTCCGCTTCCGGCCTGCGTCAATCACAAAACCCCGCTTCTCTCTTGAAGAGAAGCGGGGTTTTCGGCTTTTTATTCGGTTTTGACTCCCGGGTTCGGTTTTGACCCTCGGATTCGGTTGTGGCTGCCGGGTTCAGGTTCGGTTTAACCTTCAACCCTGCGGCTTCACCGCGGCAAGCGCGCTGTAGAGCTGAAGCCGGCGCAGCGGCTTGAACACGGTAAAGCGCACGCTGTCGAGATCCGGCAGCTCCGGCACCGTGCCGAGCGGCGCCAGCAGTGCGATCGGCGGAGCATCCGGCAGGGACGCGATCCGCTCCAGCAGTTCCGGAAAGTGCATGTCGAGCAGCACGAGATCGAACGATTCGCGTTCCAGCAGCGCCAGCGCTTCGCCGGCGGAGCGCGCGCCCGAAGCCGAAGCCTGCCAGCCGTCCAGCAGCCGCTCCAGTACCGCCAGCGCCGACAGATTGTCGTCGACGATCAGAACGCGCAGCCCCTGCAGGCGAAGCGGAGCGGCCAAGCCCAGGTCAAAGTCGGTGTACGGCATAAAAGGAAGCACGACGATGAATTCCGTTCCGAGACCCGGCTCGCTCACCACGTCGATATGCCCGTCCATCAATTCGATCAGGTTGCGCGTAATGGCCAGGCCGAGACCCGTTCCCCCGTAATGCCGGCCGCTCTCCGGGCCGTGCACCTGATGATACGTCTGGAACAGTCCGTTCAGCTTGTCCGCGGACATGCCGATTCCCGTATCCCGCACAGAAATTTTGAGGCACACTTCGCCGTCCGTGCACGCTTCGGCCTGACGAACGGTCACGAGAATCTGTCCGGCGTGCGTGAACTTGACGGCGTTGCCGAGCAGGTTGAGCAGGATCTGCCGCAGCTTGCCCGCATCGCCCTGCACGAACATGGGCAGTCCGTCTTCCACGTCGAGAATCAGCTCCACCTTTTTCTCGATCGCCCTCGGCGCCATGAGCGAAGCGACGTCCTCGATCGTCGACGCGGGATCGAACAGCGACACTTCGACGCTCTGCTTGCCCGCTTCCAGCTTGCTGTAGTCCAAAATATTGTTGGCCAGCGTCGACAGGAAATCGTTGCTGGAGCGGATCATTTCGAGAAAATGCTGCTGTTCCTGCGTCAGTTCGGTCATCGCCATCAGCTCCGACATCGCGATGCTGCCGTTGAGCGAATTGCGGATCTCGTGGGTCATAAACGCCAGAAAATCAGCTTTTTGCTGCGTCGACTGCCGCGCGGCCTGCGCTTCGCCCCGATACGATTCGGCCAGTTCCTCGATGCGTTTCTTGTCTTCGGCGAGCCGGTTCAAACGGTCCACGTCGACGGCGACTCTCCGCTCCAGTTCCACGATATACGACAGGAACAGCGCCATCGAAGTCAGCAGTTCCAGATCTTTTTCGGAAAAAGATCCCGGGACGCCGAGCGCCGCCAATCCGCCGAAGTTTCGCCCGTCGGGATACGAGATCGGAAATCCGATCAGCGAATAATCGCCGAACGTGCGCGTCGCGTATTGGTTGTGGGTGAGAGGGTGGCGGGACGTTTGGGGAATGACGAGGGGGAGGTTCCAGTTTTTTTCGGTCCACTTCTCAAAATAAGCCGGGTCGAATCGGATTTCCTGACCTTCGCGAACCAGTTCCTTTCTGTTGTTGAAGGCTTTGATGACGGTGCTGACGGGTCCTTCGTTCGATACGACCATGACCGATTCGGCCGCAAGGCTCCAACTGAGCAGACTTACGACATGTTCGGCGGCCTCGACGAAATTTTCGAAAAATTCATGTTTGCCGATTGCCATTCTTTCACCTCCGACCGATCGAACTCAACGTGCATGCAGCAGCAGCCGGCGCAAAAGAATGAATGAATCCATCGATGATTTGCGTAGGGACTGTAAGTAACTGTATTTCTTAATACTATAACCTAAAATGATATCAAAAAAAACGCCCCAAGCCGCGCGAAAAAAATTATTTCGACGGATTGGGGACGCGGCTTCTCCTGTCGGAGTCGGCACCGGAGTTTCCAGCGCGGCAGGGCTTTGGGCGCCCCTGCCGCTTCTTCACGTTCTAGCGCAGAGACTCCGCAAACTCGACCAATTCGCCGGCCTGCGCCCGAATCTCTACCACGGCGGCATTGACCTGCTGCGTCATCGCGGCCTGGGCGCCGGTCAGTTCGGCCATCGCCCCGATATTGTTCAGAATACGGTCGATCTGCTCCTTCATCTCGTTCAGGCTGCTGCCGATATTCCCGGTCGCTTCGGCGCTGTTGACCGCAAGCTTGCGCACTTCGTCGGCGACCACCGAGAAGCCGCGTCCGAATTCGCCCGCCCGCGCCGCTTCGATCGCCGCGTTCAGGCCGAGCAGGTTGGTCTGTTCGGCCACTTCCTTGATGAAGCTCGAAATGTTCTGCGTTTCTTCCGCGCTGTTCTTCGCCCGGTTGGCGGCTTTGGTCGATTTGTTCTGCATCTGGACGAGCGCCTGGGCGCCTTCGGAGATCGAATCGATGCTAGCGACCACTTCCCCGATCGAACGGGACAGGATATCCAGCTTCTCGCCGACACGGTCGATCAGCATCTCCTGGTTGCGCTCGAACGTCACTTCGCGCAGCGTGCCCGCCAGGCGCAGCGGGACGCCCGATTCGTTGCGAATCGTCGCTCCGTTCGCGCGGTACCAACGGTACTGCCCGTCTTTGTGGCGCAGCCGGTACTGCTGGTCGAGCTGCGAGCGGCCGCTGTAATCGTTGAGGTAATCGGCCAGCCCCTGCCGGGCCGAAGCGGCATCTTCCGGGTGCAGGCGCGAAGCCCAGCTGTCGAGCACGTTGGGCAGCTCCTGCTCGCTTGCATAGCCGAGCATTTTGCGGAACTGCTCGGAGAACCAGATCTCGTTCTTCGCGTTCACCGGATCGCCGGCGATGACCGTCATGTCCCAGGGCGCTTCGGTCAGCGCCCGGTTGATCAGGTCGTAGCGGGTGACGAGGCTGTTCAACTCGTTCTCGCGCAGCGTCTTCTCGTGAATGTCGAACAAAGCGCCGGCGATCCGCAGCGGCACGCCGTTCTCGCCGCGCGTCGTCGTGCCGGTGGCGCGGAACCATCGGTATTCGCCGCTCTTGAGCTTCAGGCGGTACTGGACGTCGTAAGGCGTTCGGCCGGTCCGGTCGACGAGGTGGTCCGCCAGCGCGGCGACGACCCACTCCTGTTCTTCGGGGTGCAGCCGGGAAGCCCAACTGTCCAAAATGTTCGGGAAATCGGTCTCGTTCGCGTAGCCGAGCATCCGGCGGAATTCCGGGCTCCAGATAAAGGTATTGTTCGGATTGACCGGATCTCCGGCCACGACCGTCATGTCCCACAATCCGACCTCGATCGCTTTGGAGACGAGGTTGAGCCGGAGTTCGGAATCGGCAGCCCGGGCGGCCGACAAATCCAGCACGGCGTTGAGGTTCTCGGCAATTTCCAGCACTTCCGCGGAAGCTTGCCCCGCTTCCAGCTTGTCTCCGAACCTGCCCTGTTCCGCCCATTTTCTAAGTTCCCTGCTCGCCTCTAGCAGCGAGTCGACACGACCGGTTGCAGCTGTTTTAAACAAGTTCCGTTTCCCCCTTTGATGTTCCGGCGCGCGGCGGATCGATCCCCGTTTTGTCCGATAGCCGTTGGCCGCAGCCAGCCGTCAAGCCGGCAGCCAAGCCAATAGACTCAAGTATACCTCACAATGGTGTCCAAAAGATTATCCAACAGTCCGAAATTTGTCGAAAATTTGGTTTAAATGTAGGTCCGCGCAAAAAGAAACGCATGATTCGCAAGTGTTTGCGTCAACGTACTGTTTATATGGGGCATTCTGTGCTAGACTTGTAAGTTGCATCACTTCGTATTTTTTTGTGATATTTTCCGCTGCAAGGTAGCGGCATTCCATAGATTTTTCTCATATAAAAAGGAGCCATCATGACATTTAACGATTTGAACCTGATTCCTTCCATTCTCAAAGCCCTGCAAAAAGAAAATTACACCACCCCGACGCCGATCCAGCAGCAGGCGATTCCTGCCGCTCTGGAAGGACGCGACGTGCTGGGCTGCGCCCAGACCGGTACCGGCAAGACGGCGGCTTTCTCGCTGCCGATCATCCAGCGCCTGTCGGCCAAAGCGCCTGCCGGCAACAAACGCCCGATCCGCTCGCTGATCCTGACGCCGACGCGCGAGCTGGCGATTCAGATCTACGACAACATCCGCGCTTACAGCCTGTATACCGAGCTGCGCAGCCAGGTTATCGTCGGCGGCGTCTCGCAGACTCCGCAGGAACGCGAACTGCAGCGCGGCACCGATATCCTGATCGCGACCCCGGGCCGCCTGCTCGACCTGATCAACCAGAAGCACGTTAACCTGGATTCGGTCGAAATCCTCGTGCTCGACGAAGCCGACCGGATGCTCGACATGGGCTTTATCCGCGACGTGCAGAAGATCATCGCGAGAATTCCGGCCAAAAAGCAGACGTTGTTCTTCTCGGCCACGATGCCGCGCGAGATCGCCGATCTCGTCAATTCGCTGCTCGTCAATCCGCTCAAAGTCGAAATCACGCCGGTCTCTTCGACGGTGGACCGGATTCGCCAAGCCCTATACCGGGTCGACAAGCCGAACAAGCAGAAGCTGCTGACCGACATCCTGAAGGACACGTCGATCGAGTCCGCCCTCGTGTTCACGCGCACGAAGCACGGCGCCAACCGCGTCGCGCGCCTGCTTGACCGCTCCGGCATCTCGGCGCAGGCGATTCACGGCGACAAGTCGCAGAACGCCCGCCAGGCCGCGTTGAGCAACTTCAAGAACGGCGCGACGCGCGTGCTGGTCGCAACCGACATCGCCGCCCGCGGCATCGACATCGACGAGCTGTCGCACGTCATCAACTTCAACCTGCCGAACATTCCGGAGACTTACGTGCACCGGATCGGCCGTACCGGCCGCGCCGGACGGGACGGCATCTCCATTTCGTTCTGCGAAACGGAAGAGCTGCCGTACCTCAAAGACATCCAGAAGCTGATCGGCAAAACCATTCCGGAAATCAAGGATCATCCTTATCCGATGACGGGCGCCACCGCTTCCGACGACGAGCCTGCCCCGCAGGGCGGACAAGGCGGCGGACGCGGTCGCGCCAAAGGCGGCGCGCAGCCTGCCGGCGCCAAGAACGCGGCCCGCGGCGGATCGCAGACGGCCGGTGCCAAAAGCCCGGCCCGCCCTTCCGCGAAGCAGCCGGCCGCGAAAGCGCCGGCCAAAAACGGCGGCCAGCCGGCTGCCGCCAAGCCTGCGGCCAAGAGCGACGCGCCACCAAGCGCGCCGAAAAGCCGCCCGGCCGGCTCCGGCCAGCCGGTCCGCGCGAACGGCAAGCCCGCCGGCGCTGCCCAGGCCGGCGGCGAAGCGAACCGCAGCCGCCCGGCGAGCAAGCCGCACGCCGGCCCTCGCG